>NZ_LMVE01000021.1:209912-210149 GCF_001432185.1 Cylindrospermopsis sp. CR12
TACCCGTCTCAAACCAGTAGTTACGGAAAACTTGGCCTTTTCCAATAAACAGCAAGATGTCATAGGGATTATAAACAGTCTCCGATCCTGTCCAATTATAACCATTGTACCAATGGCGCAGTGCATCCCAATCTACTCCCTCAAGGTGGTCACCGAAGGACTCCCGCAAGTCGGTTTCAGTATAACCACAGATAGATGAGTATTGGTTATCAATGGTGATGTCCGTTAGTTGATTAA
>NZ_LMVE01000021.1:210199-211062 GCF_001432185.1 Cylindrospermopsis sp. CR12
CAGTCATAAACACGAACTGGAGGTTGGCATCTTGACCCTTCAACACTGAGTAAAGGTTTTTCAGTCCCTCTCGCATTTCAGCGGCGATATTTGGATTGTCTATATTATCGAGGATTGGTTTGTCGTATTCATCTACCAGTACTACTGCTCTAGTACCATATTTAGCCACTGCTTCCCCAATCAGGGTTCCAAATTTCCCTGGTATATCATTTGACTCGTAGGACACTCCCAGGCGCTCCGCATTCTTGCGTAAAAGGTCTAATATACGTCTATCCAACTCCTCCCGGTTTTTTAATACTCCATCCGCAAAATCAATCTTAATTACTGGGAATTTACGACTCCAGTCCCATTTGTCATGAATATAGAGTCCCTCAAACAATTTTTCATTCCCCTCGAATATCTCCTTCAGGGTATCCACAAATAGACTTTTGCCAAAGCGTCTTGGTCGCGACAGAAAGAACGCTCCAGGTTGTTTAATTAATCTTAATGCGAAACTCGTTTTGTCCACATAGACACAATTACTACCACGCATTTTGTCTAGCGTGTTTATCCCTAACGGCAAGTTTTTTACGTCTACTTCTTGGCTCATCATGTAATGATTAATCCAATATATTAGGCTCTTATTAGAGCAGGTCAATTCTTAACCAGACTTATTGCCAGTCCGCTTGTATAAGATTCCGTTGGCTGCGACTAAATATCAAACCAATTTCATGGACAGATTTTCCCGGTTCCCCACGGTATTTTTCAGCATAGTTTCGCTGGAGGATTTGGTCAAGTGCTGCATTATCCCGGACTTGATTCCCCTCTACCACCTTGATTTCCATCACATAGATGTGTCCCCCCACCATAACAGTTAAGTCCGA
>NZ_LMVE01000021.1:211097-211549 GCF_001432185.1 Cylindrospermopsis sp. CR12
AGGAAGGCGTAAATCACAGAAGCATAATATCCTTCAAAATCCGCTAGGTCGTTATTAGTGAAATTCCGCCAAGGAATGGAGGCAAATAATCGCTTGATGGTGCTGACTAAGCCTTCTACATCTCCAGAACTCAGTTGGGTATGTATCAGTCTTTGTACACCTAACTTTTCGTTTACTAATTTGGTATAGGCGTTGATAAACTGGTTGTTGAGGGCAATCTTCACCTCCATATTGGGTATACCCAAGCAAAACACTATTTGGTTGATATCTGTAAATGTGTCCTTAATGGTCAGATAACCAGACTGAAACAGGAGGGTCACTGGGTTAATCTGCTCCACATCAAAGGAATCAAGTATTTCCTCCGTTACCTCGATTCCCTCCAAATTAGGTAGGAAATACCGCTCCTTCTGGAACAGTTTGAGTAGAAAGCTGGGACTACCCGTTTCAAACCA
>NZ_LMVE01000022.1:0-17884 GCF_001432185.1 Cylindrospermopsis sp. CR12
CTTTGTCACCCGGTAAGGTTTTTTAATTTCTTCGCCATTATTGGAAACTAGTCCTGTAACAAATTTTTTATGTCATCATCCCCCTGGTGTAGCAGACGTAGCTTTTCTTGTAGAGGATATAGAAACAGTTATAGCAAGGGTGATTAGTCATGGTGGCATACTTTTAAAACCTATTCAAAAAACTCAATTTGGTAAATGTTGCCAAATAAAAGGTTGGGGAAATTTAACTCATTCATTAATTGAGTCAACCAGGAGATTAATTATCCACCAGGATAGTTTTCTCGATGTGGACCATGTAGTGTTAAATGTGGAATCTGGAGATTTGGCAACCGCAGCTACATGGTATGAAAATATTTTGGAATTTAAACCCCAACAAAGTTTTAATATCCACACAGGAATTTCAGGACTAAATAGTCAAGTCATGATCTCCGGTAATGGAAAAGTTAAATTACCTATAAATCAACCAACATCTAATAATTCTCAAATCCAGGAGTTTTTACATTTCAATCGTGGTTCCGGTGTGCAACACATCGCCCTAAGTACCACAAATATTGTCCAGGCGATCGCCCGCTTTCGTGCTGCTGGTGTCACCTTTCTTTCCATACCTCAAAGTTATTACTCACAACTAGATCAGCGGTTCCAATCTGTTTTGTCTCCCTCAGAATTTCAGGCGATCGCCCAGCAAGAGATTTTGATTGATTCTCAGGGATCTATAAATGGCTTATTGTTGCAGATCTTTACCCAGCCAATTTTTAACGAACCGACGTTTTTTCTGGAATTTATTGAACGTCGTTCCCATCCTTCTGGTTTTGGTGAAGGTAATTTTCGCGCCCTGTTTACCGCTATGGAGAATGAGCAGATTAAACGTGGTTTCGTTAGCAGTTAAAGGTTTTTAAAAACCTTTGGTTGTTGTTCCAATTTCTGGGATAATGATGGAAAAATTCATTTCAATAGCTAATGTTGAGACTAATCACTGATTTTGACGGACCAATTATGGATGTTTCTGAACGATACTATCAAGTGTACTTGTTGTGTTTAGAAAAAACTAGGTACCCATCCCAGGTCATTCATAAACTAACAAAAGAAGAATTTTGGCAATTCAAGCGATCGCATACTGCTGAAAAACAAATAGCCTTTAAATCTGGACTGGATGCAGAACAAGCACAGGAGTTTGCTAAAATTCGCAAAGAAACCGTACATACAGAGCCTTATTTTGACTATGATATAATGGTTCCTGGAGCTTTAGAAGCTTTAGTTAAGGTAAAGGAAGCAGGAATTGACTTAGTAGTGATGACCATGCGACGGGTAAGGGAATTAAACTATGCTTTTGACAAGTTTAATTTAGACAAATTTTTTCCAGAAGATCGCCGTTATTGTCTGAGTAACGACTATATAAAAACCCGTGACATTGAAGATAAGCCATTGTTAATGGCTAAAGCGATCAAAGAACTTCCTCCTGCTACTGAAATCTGGATGGTGGGGGATACAGAAGCAGACATTACAGCAGCTAAGAAACATGCTGTCAAGATGATTGGGGTAGAGAGTGGAATTCGAGATCGGACTCAATTAGAACTCTATCAACCAGATTTCATCTTGGAAGATTTAAAAGCTGCTGTTAATTTCATCAATCAGTCTTGACCGATTGAGTGCCATATCTAAAATTGACCTGCCAAACTATTGCTCCCAGGTTAGTCAGCAGACAAGTAGTTCCTAAACTCAGTAAAATATAGGTTGGGGGCATAATTACACCAATACTAAACCAAGTATACACATGCCACACCATGAAAAAACTAAACACAGCTGCAATTCCAGCGGATTGAAATACTTGCCATCTTGGTCTATTAACAAATGTCAGGAAAAGCGTCATTACAGTTGCTAGTATGTTAGCAGGAACTAGAAAAGCACAAATCCCCACACAATTTGACCGAGAAAATTCAGATAAGCTGTGGAATTCTAACATTGGTAACTTTAGGGTTTAGTTTGTATAATGTGGACTCTGCTGCAAACTAGCTTAACATAAAAGTAAGTAATCACATTGAGTATTTTACAAAACTTAATCAAAACTCAATTACTTAACTTCTGTAATCTTTAAAGTATAGGGAAAATATTTTCCTTGTTGATAGGATCCAACCCAAATTTTATAAGTACCCTGCAACCATTCACCACTAATCCCCGGATTCTTGCCATCTAAATCATCATTACACCAGGTTCCACCCACTCCACTAATCATAATGGTTGTATCTTCTGGACTTTCCACTTGGAGCTTTAAGTAATCAAACTTACTAGTTAATTTCAGAATATGGTCTGGTGTTTCATCCACAAATCCACTACAAGGACCAGTGGGACTATTATCCATACGATTCACCTCACTCGACGGAATTAAACCACCACTCATTCCTCTTACCAACAATGGATCTGGGGAGAATTGATGGCCAATCTGTACATCTCCAAACATAGTTGGCATTTGTTGACCATTGGCAAAATCATCATTTACAAATGTCACTCCCAGACCAACTGTGAGTATTAATAGTCTAATTGATCTAATTGGTATATTCAGACTTTTTTTTTCCATAGTATCTATTCTACTTTCATCTTTACTCACATTATTGTTATTCCCAAGACAAAAATTCCCCATTCTGGGTTCCCAACTCCCCCATTTCCCCCTCTTCTTTTATATTAGAGCTTGACTCAGTCTTGTTTTATCCAAACCAATCTTATTTAACAGTACCCAGGACGTAATTAAGTCCGGACCATGTACATCCCCTGTTAAAGCTGCTCTCAAGGAACGCATAACTAAACCCTTTTTTACTCCCTGTTCTTTGACTACTTGCTTGAGGATATTTTGCGCTGTGTCCCCTGTTATTGTATTAATATCTAAAGCCACCAAAATTGCTTTAAGTAGGGCTTTTACCCCTTCTTGCTCCAGTTGTTGTCTCCCTTCTTCCGTCAACTCTACCCCATTGGTAAAAAAGATCTTGGTCATAGGTAGAGCATCCACCAAGCGGGTTAGACTGGGTGCTATTAAACTCACTAACTGCTCTAACCAGGGACGATCCCTACCATCGGTCAAGCTATACCCTGCATCTTGCCAAAAGGGTATTAATAAATCCGTTAGTTTTTCTATTGGCATATTATGAATGTACTGACTATTAATCCAGTCCAGTTTATCCCAGTCAAATTTTGCTCCTGCTTTGTTTACCCTGTCAAAGGTAAATTCCTTTGCTGCTTCTTCTAAGGTAAATATTTCCTGGGTTGAATCCGGTGCTGACCATCCCAATAAAGTCATATAATTGACCAGTGCTGGTGCAGTAAAACCCATCTTCTGGAAGTCTGAAATGGAGGTTACCCCATCTCGTTTTGACAGTTTTCTCCCCTCTTGGTTTAAAATTAGGGGTGTGTGGGCAAATTCGGGAATGTTTGCTCCCAGTGCTTCATACAACAAAATTTGTTTAGCTGTATTAGCAATATGGTCTTCTCCACGAATGACATGGGTGATTTCCATATCAATGTCATCTACTACAACCACAAAGTTATATAGGGGTTGACCAATTCCATCATCACTAGCACGAGCAATGACCATATCACCACCTAGGTCACTACCACGCCAACTCACTTCTCCCCTCACTAGATCATTCCAGAGGATTTGTCGCTGGTCGTCTATTTTAAACCTAATTACGTATGAACGTCCTTGTTTGACAAATTCTGCTTCCTGTTCTTGGCTCAATTCTCGATGACGGTTATCATATCTGGGCGCTTCATTTCTCGCTTTTTGCAGTTCCCTGAGAGCTTCTAATTCTTCCGTTGTGGTATAACAACGATAGGCTAAACCTTGGTCTAATAGTTTTTTCACTGCTAACTGGTATAGCTCTAACCTTTGAGACTGGAAAAAGGGTCCTTCATCCCAAGTTAATCCTAACCAGCTTAGTCCTTGTAAAATATTATCAGTGTATTCGGAACGAGATCTCTCTAGGTCTGTATCCTCAATGCGTACAATGAACTTTCCACCTTGATGATGGGCAAATAAATAGTTAAACACAGCCGTTCTGGCTGTACCAATATGCAAATTCCCAGTAGGACTGGGCGCTATACGAACTCTCACAGACACGCTTAATTCTCTCTTTCTAATTAATATACAACTCTAACCTAGATTGCTCTAGGATTCATCTCACATTTTATAAACGGGACTGACGGGGCTCGAACCCGCAACTTCCGCCGTGACAGGGCGGTGCTCTAACCAATTGAACTACAGTCCCAGAAGGTTTTTTGTTTTTACCCACTCCAAATATTATTACTAAATATTTTTTCCTTGTCAAGTGGTTAGGAGCAAAATTTTCTGAAAAACTTTTTGCCCCCTCTCAACTCAATCTATTGTGACTCCTTTGTACTTGAGCTAATAGTTCATTAAAATTTGCTGGTGCTGGTAAACATTTCAAACCTTGACACACTAGTCCTATAGTGTTACTTGGCAATTTTGATATGACATCAAAAATCGTTGTTGGTAAATATTTGCCGGCTAGTATTTTTATATTATCAATACTACTGCGAACTAAAGTGGAATTTCTATACCAATCAATAGCTATCAATAAACTGGGACAAGATTGGGGAGACTTTTCTATTATGGTGCTGAATGCTTTTAAAGCTGACTCAGCTAAATCCAAATAGTATAAGTTGTCTGTAAGTAAAGATAATTTAATCAAATTGGCGATCGCCACTCCATTAGCTGAAGGTGTGGCATTATCAACAAAGTTTCGCTCCCGAATAATTAAATCTTGACTATTGTCACTGGATGTGTTGAAATAACCTCCCAATTCCACACTCAGGAGAAATTCGTTAAATTCATCTTGAAGAGCGATCGCCTGTTCTAACCAGTTAGAACTGCCAGAGTCAGCTTGGTGTAGATCTAGTAGAGCCTTAATAAATAGAGCGTAGTCTTCAGACTGAGCTAAAACAGTAGGTTCACCATCATAGTTAAGCCTATGAAAACGTCCATCTACAAACTGATGATCTAAAATAAAGCGAGTAGCCTGCACAGCCAATTGTAAATAACTAGGTTGTTGAAAAACCTCACTAGCTCTAGCCAAACCGGAGATCATTAAACTATTCCACGCCACAATCATCTTAGTATCCGTAACAGGTGGAATACGACCATGCCAAGGATTAGTTTTTGCCTCATGATTATTTCGTGCTGGGGGGAAAATTGTCAAAGTTTCAGCAGTCTGACCATAACGGCAAAGAAATAATCTCCCCAAGATCAATTCCAGACTTGAACTTAGTTCTCCTGCAGATAACCGCTGTAAAACATTCTTACCCTCAAAGTTACCTTCTAAACTTAGAGAGAAATGCTCCTTTACTTCCAGCAACTCTTGGTCACTTAACAGCTCTTGTAATTCCCGATAACTCCACACATAGAAAGCACCTTCTTCCGGTTCCATATCAGTGGAACAGTTAAAACTATCCGCATCCTGAGCAGCATAAAAATAACCTGTAGGGGATATCATTTCCCGTTCTAACCAACTTACTGTGCCAGCCACTGCACGTTTAAAAGCTGGTTCTTCCACCCCTGCACTCCACAAATTAGCCAAATATTCAACAATTTGACCATTGTCATAAAGCATCTTTTCAAAATGGGGCACAGTCCAGGTAGCATCAACCGTATAGCGATGGAAACCACCACCCACATGGTCATAAATTCCCCCCAGGGACAGATCCAGACCTCGTTGGGTAGCCATTTGCAGTCCATCATTTGCAGATGGGTAGTTAAAGCGAGTACCTTGTAAAACCAACTGACAATAGGGAATCATAGGAAAACTATTACCCATTTGCTTGGGAGTAATCACCCCTATAGCAGTTTCCCAACCTTGTTTTAAAAACCTGTGGAATTGACTATGGGCAAATTGATCCAGATCATGGTTTTGCAACACAGTAGAACTGAGTAAAGCTTCTAAAATAGATGCTTTGCGCTGACGAAAGTCCTCTTTTTGATGATCATAATAATGACGGATAGCTTGTAGTACTTCCAGGAAACCCGGACGACCATAGCGGGGAGCAACAGGAAAATAGGTCCCAGCATAAAAGGGGACTAAATCATCAGGAGAGAGAAAAGCATTCAGTGGCCAACCACCCTGTCCAGTCATCATCTGTAGACTCTGCATATAGATACTATCAATATCAGGTCTTTCTTCCCTATCTACCTTAATGGGAATAAAATTGGCATTCATATATTCAGCAATTGCCAAATCAGAAAATGCTTCTCCCTCCATAACTGTGCACCAATGACAACTGGAATAGCCAATGGAAAGGAAAATTGGTTTATCTTCAGTTTGAGCCATTAACAATGCTTCATTACACCAAGTCCACCAATCAATAGGGTTATCAGCGTGTTTCCTCAAATAAAGACTTCTAGTTTTAGCTAAACGGTTGGTCATAAGAAAGTTTATAATTAAAGATGATATAGTATGGCTTGTTCTGGGTGGGTTATGGTATGAATCTAACCAAAAGCCACTTTTTGCTGTTGATACAATTGTTTAAATAGAGCTTGCTGTTTTTTATGGTCTACAATAGATGCAGGATAACCAACACTTTGGCGTTCCAAGGGTGTTATATTACCACCAATTAAATATTCCGTCTCCACAGATGCCAATTCCCCTACCCAGTGTCTAATATATTCCCCATCGCTATCAAATTTTTGTGCTTGGCTAGACGGGTTAAAAATTCTTAATGGTTTAGGATCCATTCCGCTAGATGCGCTCCATTGCCATCCTCCATTATTAGCAGATAAATCACCATCAATGAGTTTCTGCATAAAATACTTCTCCCCCCACTGAGGATTAATAATTAAATCCTTAGTTAAAAAACTGGCTACTATCATTCTACACCTATTGTGCATCCAACCAATCTCATTTAATTGTCGCATAGCAGCATCCACAATCGGATAACCAGTTTTTCCTTCACACCAAGCCTGAAAATGCTCTTGGTTATCAGACCAGGGAAAGTTTTTAAAAACATCTCTATAGGCGCCTTCAGCTAATTCAGGAAAGTGGTACATGGCATGCTGATAAAATTCCCGCCAGGCTAATTCTTTTTGCCAAGTGATAATACCATTACTAAACTCTTGACTGTTGCTTATGGCTAATAACTCCTGAGTTTTTTGCCAGATAGTCCTAATTCCAATTACCCCAAATTTCAGGGCGGGACTTAACAAAGATGTGCCATCAATAGCCGGATAGTTTCTCTTTTCTTCATATTCATCAATAGCACAATCCAGAAAATCTGTTAGTCTTTCCCAAGCTGCTACTTCCCCCGGTTCAAGTATTAGTTCCCCACTCCAGATAAAACCTAAATCTCTGGCAGTGGGCAATTTAATTACCCCTGATTTTTCAGCTATTTCCTCTTCTCTAGCTGTTAAGTTCTCACAGTTGGCTAAGATTTCTATTGGTTCCACTTTTGGTTGACTATGCCACTTTTTCCAAAAAGGGGTATAAACTGTATAGGGTGTCCCCGCACCACTGAGAATTGTGTCCGGTGAATGCAGTAATTGATCCCAATTTTTCTCTAAGGTTTCAATACCTCTGGTTTTTAGTGCCAGAGTTACATCCCGATCTCGTATTTGTGCATAGGGTTCCACATCCCAATTCCAAAAAACTGCCTTCGCTTCCAGGGCTTCAGCTAAATTGGGAATGGCTCTCACCGGATTATCATGCAAAATTAGTAACTGGCTGCCAGCTTGTAAATATAGACTCTCTAATGATTTCAAACAGCCAATCATGTAGGTTATTCTAGCAGGTGCTATATCATCCTGTCCTAATATGTTAGGGTCTAAGCAGAAAACACCTACTACTTTTTTGGTTTTTTCCCTGGCAACTCCTAGTCCCGTATTGTCAGAAGTACGTAAGTCTCGGCGATGCCAAAATAAAATTAAATCTGACATGGTCAAATAACCCATGTGAAAGGACTTGCAAGCTTTTTCTTTGTGGAAGAACTTGGGTGTGGCCTACTTATCTTTGGAGAGGTGCACAACTCTAACTGTAACATATATTTTTGACAAAGTTGAGTAACTCGGCAAAATATTTCTGGGAAACCCAGCACTAAATTCATCCCCCGATTTCACGGGAGATGAATGATGAATTGTGGAGATCTCACCCTAGGAAATATTTTGCAATTCGGCGGTGGTCACCGAAAGATTTTGGGTTTTATTACCTCTTTGGACTTTCACTCGCAAAATCTGACCTAGACGACTATCCTCAACCACCTGTTGTAGTTGTTCAGCATTACTTATGGGTTGGTCATCAATCGCCACAATCACATCCCCACGTCGAACTCCACCCTCAGCAGCAGGGGAGTTAGGTACAACTCTCATTACTAATACCCCATTTACTTCTGGTAGTTCAAAGGTAGAGTTGGGATCGGTGTTATTTTGTTTGGCTAATTGGGGTGTTAAGGTAATCATCTGCACTCCTAAATAAGGATGGGCAACCTTACCATTCTTTTGTAATTCGGCCGCAATTACTTTGGCTTTATCAATAGGTATGGCAAAACCTATACCCATAGCATCAGCACGAATAGCTGTATTAATACCAATTACTTCCCCTTCCGCATTTAATAATGGACCACCAGAGTTACCAGGATTAATCGCTGCGTCGGTTTGAATGAAGTCTAGTCTTTTATCACTGATTCCTACCTGGGCACTGGAACGTTTTAAGGTACTAACAATTCCTAATGTGACTGTATTATCAAATCCTAAAGGATTTCCCACTGCGATCGCCCAATCTCCTACTTGTACATTATTAGAAGAACCTAATGCAGCTACTGGTAAGTCCTTACCTGCATTGACTTTAACTACTGCTAAGTCTGTTACTTCATCAATGCCTTGGACTTTGCCTTCAAAAGTTCTACCATCTTTTAATCTCACCGTCACTTTATCCGCTTGATCCACCACGTGGGCATTGGTCAATACTAAGCCGCTCTTATCAATAATGAAACCAGAACCTAAACCTCTTAACTGCTCTGTTGGTGACATGGGTGGGAAGGTATCACCAAAAAAGCGTCGGAAGAATGGATCTTCCATAATGGGGTCAACGGGACGAGAAATGGTTTTTTCGGTGTCAATTCTCACTACAGCAGGCCCGACGCGATTAACTGCGGCAGTCACAAAACTGCTTTTACCAATTGCATCAGTTACAGCAGGTACCGATTGTGCTTGGGAGGGTGAAACTAACAGACTGGAAACCATTAACATCAAGCCCATGAACATTGCTACCACACGAGAGGTAATTGGGGAATGACGAACTTTAGGAAATCGCATCATCAAAACCTAATCTACAATTTTTATCTTGTTCTACTTACCAATACCTTAACCAAAAGAGAAAAGCATGTCATTAAAGTCGTAATCACTGACTCCCACACCTGCTGGTAGGTCTTCAAATCCGAAGACATTGTTACCAAAATTCTTGATGTGAGCAGCACCATCTGGGTTAGCAACACCAAAACTAAAGTAAGCAACGGGGAAAGTGGTATAATTTTGGGCAGTGGCTGCACTGTTATTGGGATTAACCTGGAAAAACTCGTTAATAGCCTGCTGTATACTGCCAGAGTAATTACCACCATTAGCAATCACAAATGGTGCATAAGTTTTGCCGCCATTTACAATCACATCACCATTGACAGTATTTCCCGAACCTCCAGCCCGCACAGCAAAATTAGTTACCACCTTACTTAAAGCAGCTTCTGCATAGCCAAGCTGACCTGGTAAGATATTATTGACTCTTCCTGTGCTGTCATCTATTTCATAAAGCCCAAATATGTTGTTGAAAGCTGCGCTTGTCTGGCTGACATTATTCTGTAATACTTCCTTGATTTGAGCAGGATTATAGTTGACTGGAACACGGAAGGAAATTTGATCAACAATGCCACTTTGGGTTCCTGCTTCTGTAGGAATTAGTGGGCTACTAGAGTTAATAGTGATAAATGGATTAGATACAACTGAATTAGGTTTAATAGTTTTTTCTTTTACCATCACATTAACACTTCCTGTTGCATTCAAACCTTTTGCATCAGAAATGGTGTAAGTGAAAATGTCATTCCCTGCATAAGATTGATAGGCATCTAAAAGAGTGTAGACCAGTTGATTATCCCTAATATCTACCCTACCATATTGACCATCTGTCTTACTAATAATTTTCAGTTGGTCATTGAGATCAGGATCCCTATCATTCTGTAGAGGGTCAATCATCTGAGTAGTGACCTCAGTAAGAGTTAACCGGTCATCTTCAGCAATGGGAGATTCATTAACATCTGTGACCCTGATAGATATATTTTGGCTGACTTGATTGTTTTTGGTATCGTTTGCTATTACCTGCAACTGGTAGAGATGATTTTTATCCTGATCTAGACGTATTTCAAAATTTGGTGCTGTGTTAAATGTTAACTCGCCAGTAGAAGGATTAATGGCAAATAAACTATAGTCAACACCCCCTAGAGCAAAGGTGATAGCATCCTGTTCCGGGTCTTTGGTACTAATTATACCAACTAGTCTTGTGTTTTCATCGATGGAGAAGATGTCAGGACCGGTAAAGCTCGGTGGTTGATTGAGAGAACCAAGAGGTAAAGCATATTGTAGCCCAGAAAAATGATACAAATCATTTTTCTCTCTAGGCAGAATATTGGTATCAAAGTTGCGAGCATAGATTTCACCATAGTTGCCTACGGCCTTGATCATTTTCACCACAAAATCACTGGATAAACCCAGAGAAGCTCCCGGATTACCTTGTAGTCCTAGGAAAGCCTGAATTTC
The DNA here is from genome assembly GCF_001432185.1 of Cylindrospermopsis sp. CR12. NCBI lineage: Bacteria > Bacillati > Cyanobacteriota > Cyanophyceae > Nostocales > Aphanizomenonaceae > Cylindrospermopsis > Cylindrospermopsis sp. CR12. Next base: position 10,790 of record NZ_LMVE01000022.1, read on the forward strand.
CTTAATGGAATTATTGTTGGGGTCATTATCCCTGTTTTTAGCAATGATATCATCAATGTTTGTGGAAGTAATTCCATACTCTTCCGCTTGCACTAAAGAATTCATTACCCAGCGTACTACATCAGCCCAATCGGACTGATTTTCGTCAAGAATTAGGGTTAGGGGTTCTTTAGAGAAGGTTTCCGGTAGAATCTCATGGGCTTGGGGATCAGACAGGGTAGGAATAATTCCCGCCAATAGAGTCTTGTCATTATAAACAGCATCTATTTCCCCTTTCTCATAGGCAGCATACATTTTATTCTTATCATCAAAGGGAGTAATAATGATAGTGCTGCCAAATTTTTTCGTGAGATCTGAGAGATTTTCAATGGCAGTCACTGTAGTCAAAGCACCAATTGTGCTGCCATTGAGGGTAGCTATACCAGTAATACCACTGTCCTTGCGGGTAAGAATTCCCTGTCCTGTATGAATATACACAGGGCTGTAATCCACTCCTAATCCGGCATCGCGCATCAAATTGCCAGTATAACCGGCAGCAGAAACATCAACCAAGCCATTGGCAGTATTAGCAAAACTATTTGCAAATGCCTGCTGAGTGTATTCTACTTTACTGGGATCTCCAAAAACTGCAGCAGCTATGGCTTTACTTAAATCAACATCAAAGCCCTTGTATTGACCCTGAGAATCAATTTCAGCAAATCCCGGAAAACCACTGCCAGTAATTTGAGGTAACCCATACTTAATGAAGCCCCGGTTTTGAATTTCTGCTAAAAGATTGCGCTGATCATTATTGACTAACTCCTGGTCAAAACTCCTTCCAGAGAAGGGAAGCGATTCTAGAAGACCACCTGTTAATGACAATAGGTTTAAGTCACGGGTTAAACTAGGAAAACTACGTTGATAAATTTCCCCATAATTCCCCACCTGCTTAATCACCTGAACCACAAAATCTTGGGGTAGTTCTAATGCACTACCTAAGCTACCCTCTAACCCTAAGAAACGACGAATTGCTGGATCCGAGTCATTTTTACTATTGTCATCAGTATTATCAGCTAATAGTTGGTCTATGTTTTGGGAATTAATGCCATATTCTTCTGCTTGAATTGTAGTATAAACTACCCATCTAACCACATCCCCCCACTCAGATTCATTTTCTGGGATGACCAGGCCTATTGGTTCCTTGGAGAATTGAATGTCTAGAAATCTGTGTTCCTGTTTGTTCTCCAAGATTTCCCTCTCCAAAGCATCATAAATAATCCCTTTATCACTGGCTATGGCATCCACTTCTCCTAGGTTATAGGCAGCATATAGGTCATTTTGGGTATCAAAAACTTCAGCTGTAAACTGAACCCCTATGGAGTCTAACAAATTGTCTAAATTAGTCAGGGCGGTTGTATTCTTAACCACACCGATTTTCTTGCCATTGAGATCTTTAGCGCCTTGAATGCCACTCTTATTTCTCACCAAGACGGACAGAAAATCGTAGTAATAAACTGGACCAAAATCAACGTTTAGTTCGCCATCCCGAACTAAATTTTGAGTGATATGACGGGTGCTGAGGTCTACCTGCTTATTAGCCACCTGTGAAAAGGATTCGCTAAAGGTTCCTGGCACCTGGTCGACCCGATTGGCATCACCAAAGATAGCAGCCGCTATAGCACGGACAAACTGATAATCAAAGACACCAGAAATGCTATCAGACCTACCTCCGGAAAATCTGATGTAACCTCTTTGTTGAATTTCTGCCAGTAAATTATCAGGATTAGCACTGGTAGTGACTGTTGGTTCCCCGCTATTAACAGGTATAGTAGCAAATTTCGTCAGTGTTGTCTGTTCTGTTAAATTAGCAGATACGATTAATTGTGTTTCAATGGCTTTAGCTTCTGTACTGACTGTAACTGTAGGAGTTTCAACCAGTTGAATAATGTCACTGAGATTAGGGAAGTAGGAGTAAGTTCGTCCATCATTTTGAATCAGGGCTAGATTTTGCCCTTGAAAGTCTAAAACACCACTAATAAAGCGGAAACCATCTAAGTTGTTAACGGCAAAACCACTCTTAGAAACCTGGATTTTATCGCCCTGTTCTGGGTTAAAGTCCAGGATGGTGTCAAAACCCTCGGATTTGGAGCTAAAGTAGAAGACATCGGCACCTTCACCACCGTTGAGAATGTCATCTCCCGTGCCACCTATAAGGATATCATTGCCCACCTGACCTGTGAGCCAATCATTGTCCTCATTACCCAAAAGGATGTCATTGCCATCACCACCGTCAATTTGGTCGTTACCTCCATTCCCTTCTATGGTGTCATTTCCCATTCCACCGTTGAGAATATCTGCTCCCTCCCCACCTTGAAGGTAATCATTACCACTACCACCATCAATCTGGTCATTACCTGCATTCCCTTCCAAATTGTCATTGCCATGACCACCTGTAATCCAGTCATCACCTTCTCCACCTAACAGAATGTCATCGCCGTAACCACCATTGACAATGTCATCTCCCCCCTTGGCATCGAAAAAGTCATTCCCATAACTTCCCCCTAATTTGTCGTTGCCATCAGCAGCAATAAAACTATCATCCCCTATAGTTCCCTCAAGGGTTATACCCTTTATTACCTGGTCTACAATCGCCGTTTCGTTATCTTGAATTCTAATTAGGGCTACGGGGGAAGTAGGATCAATCAAATAACCTTCTCCTACGGATTTCAGGTTAATAGTAATGGTCTCTACAGGTTCGGCAATTTGATCATCAATTGTGGAGATAGAAATTTTGGCACTGGTTTCTCCGGGAGCAATGTAAAGTTCCCCCATGGTTTTGGAATCTATTTGATAATCTGCACCTAGAGTAGCAGTTCCGGATAGGGAATAAAGGATTTTTAACCCTTGGTTGGGAGCTTGTTGGCTCAGTTGGATTTCAAACTCACTTTGACCATTGGTTTCATCAATCCTTCTTGCTAACGCTTTAATTTGTATTGTACGGTTACCAAAAGCATTTAAATCAGAATCAACAAAGGTGAAGTTTTGGTTGAGAAATTCTTGAGCAGCTATCAGAGACTGTTGAGGAGATTTTTGACCCTTAATTAGTTGTTGGATTAGTTCAATACTAGATCCCTGAACAACGCGTTTTACTGATGCTAAAGCTGGCAAGGCTTCAGTAGTAGATTTAGAACCGCCAACTTTTGATACCTCGAGTAATAATTGGTTGCCAGCCGCAACAATTTGGGCAATAGCATCCAGTTTTTCAGCTGTGGTTTTCAGGTTTTGTGCTTGCAACAAGAAGTCCAGAAATGCTCTAATTTCCGCCTCACTAGTGAAGTCGAATGGTGTGGTTGTTTTGAGAGAACGGTGTTTCAGAAATTGTGCAAAACCATAGATGGTGTTAAGTAAATTTTTGCTTTTTGTGACAATCTGAAACCCGTCCAGCAAAGATAGTGCCTGTACTTGAATATGAATTAGATAAGTATCTAAACCTACCTGTTTTTGCTGTCCCACCGCTTCTAGGGGATCAAAGTTTTCTAAGACTAGGGTCGAATCTAAACCTAATTGTTGTGTAAGTAGGTTATTGGCCTCCTCTACAGTTAGTCCATCTTGTACCAGTTTAGCCTGTACACTAGTCAGTGGCGTTAATATTGTGGAGTTAGGTAGAGCTGTTAATGCACCAAAAAGTAGACCACTGGAAGTGTCAAAACCGTCTCTAGCTATCAGTTGTCCTTCTGTGATATCAATTATGCGGTTTTGATTAGTATCAATGGAGTCAGGTAATTCTAAAACAAATGCTCCATATTCATCAGAAATGGTTTTGACCTCTCCTTCATCCCACTGATAGTTAAAGTTGGTATCAAAGAAAATAGTGGCACCAGCAATATAGCTTTGGGAGATTACCCCAGTAGAGCTAAAACCTGAATTGGTGATTGTTCCCGTGACTCCACTGGAGGTTCCAATAGTGTAACCAGTACCAGATGCTAGGGTTAAGATGACTGTTTCATCATTTTCTACAGTAGTGTCACTAGTTGGGTCAACTGTGACGGTAGCGGTGGATGACCCATAAATCAAGTTGACGCTTGTACCAATATTAGTATAATCACTACCGTTAGTTGCTGTTCCCTCAATTGTGTAATTAACTGTTAGAGAATTACTAATAAATCCAGTGCGGGTGAAGGTATAGATGAGGTTAGATGTGCCATCTTCCGTAACACTGGTAGGAGAAACCGCAAGGGTAACAATAGTGTCATCGTCAAGAATGGTGCCTCTTACCGCGGTGGTGGTGCCAATGTTGTATCCAGTTCCAGAAGCTAAGGTCAGAGATACGGTTTCATGGTCTTCTGGTGTGGTGTCAGCAGTGGGATCAACTGTGACTGTAGCAGTGGATGACCCAGCTGCAAAGGTGACGCTTTCACCAATAGTGCCGTAGTCAATACCATTAGTTGCCGGAACTGTTGGGAATTTGTATCCGTCTTTTACTATTATAGTATCTTTAGAAATGGTGTAGTTGACCAAGAGTGTGTTAGTTGTAGAACCATTGCGGGTGAAGGTATAGATGAGGTTAGATGTGCCATCTTCCGTAACACTGGTAGGAGAAACCGTAAGGGTAACAATCGTGTCATCGTCAAGAATGGTGCCTATTACCGCAGTGGTGGTGCCTCTGGTGCCTCCAGTTCCAGAATCTAAAGTTGCTAAGGTCAGAGATACGGTTTCATCTTTTTCTGGTGTGGTGTCAGCAGTGGGGTTAACTATGACTGTAGCAGTGGATGACCCAGCAGCGAAAGTGACGCTTGGTTCAATGCCACTGTAATTGTAATCATAACCATTGATTGCCGTCCCCCCAATGGTGTAGTTTACTGTTCGGGCATTAGTGGTGGGACCAGTACGAGTAAAGGTGTAGATCAGATTGGTAGTGCCGTCTTCCGTAACACTGGCAGGAGAAACCGCAAGGGTAACAATCGTGTCATCGTCAAGAATAGTGCGTGTTGCAGTGGTAACGTGGTAGTCTGTGGTAGTGCCAATGTTGTATCCAGTTCCAGAAGCTAAGGTCAGAGATACGGTTTCATGGTCTTCTGGTGTGGTGTCAGCAGTGGGGTTAACTATGACTGTAGCAGTGGATGACCCAGCTGCAAAGGTGACGCTTTCACCAATAGTGCCGTAGTCAATACCATTAGTTGCTGTACCACCAATGGTGTAGTTGACCGTGAGGGTGTTAGTGGTGGGACCAGTACGAGTAAAGGTGTAGAATAGGTTAGATGTGCCGTCTTCTACAACTCTAGTATCTCTAGAAAAGAAAAAGCCATCATCAGTGGGGAGGTAGATGAGGTTAATGGTTGGGAGGTCATCATTGGTAATTGTTCCTGTGACTGCGCCTGATGTGCCGATGTTGTATCCAGTTCCAGAAGCTAAGGTCAGAGATACGGTTTCATGGTCTTCTGGTGTGGTGTCAGCAGTGGGGTTAACTATGACTGTAGCAGTGGATGACCCAGCAGCGAAAGTGACGCTTGATCCAATGCCACTGTAATCATTACCATTGATTGCCGTCCCCCCAATGGTGTAGTTTACTGTTCGGGCATTACTAGTGAATCCATTGCGGGTAAAGGTGTAGATCAGATTGGTAGTACCGTCTTCCGTAACACTGGCAGGAGAAACCGCAAGGGTAACAATCGTGTCTTTGTCAAGAATGATGCCTGTTACCGCAGTGGTAGTGCCAATGTTGTATCCAGTTCCAGAAGCTAAGGTCAGAGATACGGTAGTTTCATGGTCTTCTGGTGTGGTGTCGGCAGTGGGGTTAACTATGACTGTAGCGGTGGATGAACCAGCAACGAAAGTGACGCTTGTACCAATAGTGTCGTAGTCACTACCATTAGTTGCCGTACCGCCAATGGTGTAGTTGACCAGGAGGGTGTCAGTGGTGGAACCAGTGCGGCTGAAGGTGTAGATGAGGTTAGATGTGCCGTCTTTTATAACACTAGTGGGAGAAACAGCTAGGTAGATGAAAGAGGTACTTGAAGGAACCAGGCGATCGTCGTTAAATGGGTCAGCAAAGGATACCACCCCACTAGTCAATTGACTGCTCACACTACTGCTGTCCCCTCCATAACCACCCCAGGTAACAACAGAGCCATCACTTTTTAGCGCCGCAAATGCGCTCGATGTGGAAAAAATCTGGGTGACGCCGGATGTCAGTCTGCTGCTCACACTACTGCTGTTCCAGGTAACAACAGAGCCATCACTTTTTAGCGCCGCAAATGCGCTCGATGTGGAAAAAATCTGGGTGACGCCGGATGTCAGTCTGCTGCTCACACTACTGCTGTTCCCTCCATAGCTGGAGTCACCCCAGGTAACAACAGAGCCATCGCTTTTTAGCGCCGCAAATGCACGTTCATTGGAGAAAATTTGGGTGACGCCGGATGTCAGTTTGCTGCTCACACTACTGCTGTTCCCTCCATATCTGGAGTCACCCCAGGTAACAACAGAGCCATCGCTTTTTAGCGCCGCAAATGCGCTCGATGTGGAAAAAATCTGGGTGACGCCGGATCTCACCCTTACAATACTGCTGTCCCCTCCATAGCTGGAGTCACCCCAGGTAACAACAGAGCCATCGCTTTTTAGCGCCGCAAATGCACGTTCATTGGAAAAAATCTGGGTGACGCCGGATGTCCACATTAGTCTGCTGCTCACAATACTGCTGTTCCCTCCATATCTGGAGTCACCCCAGGTAACAACAGAGCCATCGCTTTTTAGCGCCGCAAATGCGCTCGATGTGGAAAAAATCTGGGTGACGTCGGATGTCAGTCTGCTACTCACACTACTGCTGTTCCCTCCATAGCTGGAGTCACCCCAGGTAACAACAGAGCCATCGCTTTTTAGCGCCGCAAATGCACGTTCATTGGAGAAAATTTGGGTGACGCCGGATGTCAGTCTGCTGCTCACACTACTGCTATCCCCTCCATATTCACGGAGACCCCAAGTAACAACAGAGCCATCGCTTTTTAGCGCCGCAAATGCATATTTAGTGGAGAAAATCTGGGTGACGCCGGATGTCAGAGTGCCCCTTACACTACTGCTGTTCCCTCCCCAATCAGAGAAACCCCAGGTAACAACAGAGCC
>NZ_LMVE01000022.1:17894-30419 GCF_001432185.1 Cylindrospermopsis sp. CR12
CTGGGTGACACCGGATGTCAGAGTGCCGCTTACACTACTGCTGTTCCCTCCAATACCAGAGTCACCCCAGGTAACAACAGAGCCATCGCTTTTTAGCGCCGCAAATGCACCACTATTACGATACTCATGCCGTGTCCTAAAGTATTCACTCTTTGCAATATTACCTTTAACCACAGTCCCCGGCACCACGTCATTATCCAAAATAGTGCCAGTCACTGAATCGCTTCTATACCCAACGACTAGTTCCACAGTTTTATTCCCGTCACTAACCACATCTGAACTGGGATCTAAACTCAGAATAACCATACTGGAACCTGCTGCAAACGTCACACTACCAGTAGTAGTGTCAAAACTGGTGGCTCCCCGTTGCACGTAGTCGTCGTTTATGGTGGCATTTCTGATGCTCATATCACTCTCGTAGTCGTAGTTCCATAGTGGAAGTTCGAAGTTGACAGTTAGCGAATTAGTTATATCCCCAGTGCGACTAAATACATAAAATAGGTTTTGGGATCCATCTTCTGTAACTGTGGTGGGTGAAGTGAGGGATAAACTCACTGTGGTGTGGTTATACTCTACCTCTAGCTTTTGACCATTTACCTCTAGCCAACCTTTATCATCCTCATTTCTTAATTCTGCTAATACATTGGCAGATAACACGTTACCTTGCACCAACGCTGCAAATATTGCCCCCTCATCCCCAGGGCTATCTACTTGATTAATCTGAGCATCTACATAATGCCCTATTTCCTCTATAATTACTTTATTAATGGCTTCTACATTACAAACCAGGTTACTAGATAAATAAATTGTATTTTCCTTCCGGGAATAAGCTCCCTTTCCACCACTTAGAACGGCGCTATCAACTATTTGTATGGGTGGTAAATCACTAAAGTCCCCTTTCTCCCACTTTCCTCTTAGTAACTCAGCGATGGTGCGATTATAGCTTGTTCCAAAGGAGCTATCTATGGACCGCCAAAACTTATCTGACAGAGAGAATGTCTGTAAGCTATCAGTTATGATGTTAAAAGCTATATTGCTGATCATTTTAGCGTCCATAAACTATTGATTGCCTGTCTTAGGAGCATACTACTGCCAATTTTCCCAACCGTGTCTAAAATGCAACTAGTACAAGGCGTACCAATAGGGTTTCAGCAATAGACACCCCTGTACCTTCGTTAGCGATCGCCAGATAAAATTCAAAAACTAAGTGACAAAACTTTTGGCGTGGGAGATTTAAGGAAAACTAACAGTAACACTAGAAATAGTAGCACCAATGAGGAAAATGTTTCGGGTAGATTTCGTGAAAATGTCATATTTTCCTGACATATTATATTGGACCTGAAGTCCTTGAAAACATTAACAAATCTTGGTTAAATTGGGTTATTATCGGAGGATCAGAAACTCGTTCAGTTTCAGTCTAGTTACTAACGTTTTAGGTAATATTAATACTAATACTCAAACACAAATAATCTTATGAACCCGTCAAATACTTTAGCTGATGATTTTCCCCAGGATATACATACTCACCATCATAACCATGACCATCAACAACATCCAGGTCACAATTCGGGGTTAGTGGGAACAGTTCATCCTCATGTTCATACGGAAGAATCACTAAGACGAATTGTCAACCGAATATCCCGCATAGAGGGACACATTCGCGGTATTAAAACCATGGTGCAACAAAACAGCCCCTGTCCGGAGGTATTATTACAAATAGCTGCGGTTCGAGGTGCATTAGATAAAGTTGCTCGCATCGTCCTGGATGAACATTTAACCGAATGTATTAGCCGAGCTGCCCAAAATGGTAACATTGATGCGGAAATGGAGCAACTAAAAGCTGCTTTAGACCGCTTCTTTCATTAGCCATTAATGGTCTCCACTTTCCGGTCTTCCTGTCCTGGTAGATTTTCTCTTTGATTAATTAAATAGATGCTAATCAGTGTGATCATAACTCCTATCCATTGGATCCCAGTCAAAACCTCTCCCAGTAAAATATGACCAAATATTAATGCAAATACCGGGGTGAGAAAGGTTAAAGAACTTAAACTTGTTAGGTTGCCAGTGGAGGCAAAGTAAAAGAATAAACCGTATGCGATCGCACTGCCTAATACGGTAGCATAAGTTAATGCCACCCAATCAGCGGGTAGTATATTTTGCCATTGGTCAACTTCTAGGAAAGAAGAAATTCCCCAAAGTGGTATTCCTCCCAAAATCATGTGCCATCCGGTAGCTATTACAGGGTCAGTATATTTACTAACAAAACGAATTAATATTGTTCCCAGTGCCATGGATAAAGCTGCCAGTAACATTAACCATTCGCCACTAGCAAATAAGGGTAATGAATTATCAAACAAATTATTGTTGGTACTATTGGTCACCACACCTGAGTGAATAAAATGCCAGATCCACTCCTGGGGTAACCCAATTAAACTGATACCAATCACTCCTAATGCCAGTCCTAACCATCCCCATAGACCAATACGTTCTTGAAACAACCACCATGATAATAGAGCAACAGCTAAAGGTTGGGAATCAATCATTACAGAACCCAAACCCGCAGTGGTTCTAGCTAACCCCTCCGCCAGAAAACCTTGGAATAGGGTGCCATCAACCACGGCAAATAATCCAATCCATAACCATGCTAACCATCCTTTAGGTTGATGTCTACCCATAAATGCACCGACTATTAAAATAAGCACTCCTGCTGGCACTAAACGCACACCTGCCATAAATAGAGGTGTGGTATGGGGAATTACTCCTTTCATAGCTACCATTGCCGTACCCCAAAGGAAAAATGGGGCAATTAATAATAAAGAAGAAGCTAGTATAGATCTGGATTCTCTTATTTGGAATTGCATTAAATTAATTAGATATTAAAATTTGAGATTTGGATGTTGGTGGTCAATTTTGCCATCCATCGGTTAGGTACATATAATATCATAGAAAATATAAAGTGAGGAAATGAAGGCATGGCTAAAGTTGTTTTGGATGATGTCAAACGGAAATTTGACAAAGTTACAGCAATTGAGAATATTTCCTTTGAAGTTCCAGATGGTGAGTTCTGGGTGTTGGTTGGTCCTTCAGGATGTGGCAAATCCACCATTCTGAGAACTATTGCAGGCCTAGAAACCATAACTTCAGGTAGTTTATATATAGGCGATCGCCTGGTTAATAATATACCAGCTAGATCCCGGGATGTGGCGATGGTGTTTCAAAATTACGCCCTTTATCCTCATAAAACCGTTGCTGAGAATATAGCTTTCGGTCTGGAAATGCGCCAGGTTGACCGCAAAACTATTCAATCTAGGATCATGTCCGTTGCTAAGGCCCTCTCCTTAGAACATCTTCTAGACAGAAAACCAAAGCAATTATCCGGGGGTCAACAACAAAGAGTAGCATTAGGCAGGGCGATCGCCCGTCAACCTCAAGTATTTTTACTGGATGAACCCTTGTCTAATCTGGATACGCAGTTACGGGATGATACGAAAACCGAGTTAAAACAATTACATCAAAAATTGAAGATTACCACCATTTATGTTACCCATGACCAGGTGGAAGCAATGACCTTAGCGGACAAAATTGTAGTCTTAAATCGGGGCAAAATTCAACAAATTGGGGATCCTCAGAGCATATATGGCCTACCCGCAAATCAGATGGTAGCGACTTTTTTGGGTAATCCACCCATGAACATTATACCTGCTACAGTGAAAGAGGATATGTTTGATGTGGGTGGACAGTTATTAGCTATTCCCAATCAGATTGCAGTTGTTAGCGCAGTTTATCCTGGACAAAATTATCACTTAGGTATTCGTCCAGAGCATATTCGTATAATTTGTCAAGAAACTGATTCCCAGAATATACTGAAAGAACCAGGAGAACTATGGGTAGAAGTGAAGGTTGTAGAACCTTTAGGAAAGGAAATATTGATTCGTGTGGAGTTACCTAGTTGTCCCGGGTTGATTAACATGCAGGTAGAGAGAGATAGACATTTACACCCCGGAGAAAAATTAAAAATATGTTTGGATTTAAACAATCTGTTTGTCTTTGAAACTAGTGATGGCGTGCGCATCTTCCCCCTATAGTTGAGTTTTTTTAGTTTTTTACCGGGTGGCAATAATTGTAAAAAAGGCTATAATAGAAACCTAAATAATTAACTTTAACCAAGTTAAACTAACTTCAACTAATATAAATTTATTTTATGTCCTTTGTACCTTTACACCTTCATAGTGACTACAGTTTACTAGACGGCGCTAGTCAAATACCAGAGTTAGTAGAGCAAGCGATCGCCCTAGGGATGAACAGTTTAGCATTGACAGACCATGGCGTAATGTATGGAGCGATAGAGCTAATTAAAATCTGTCGTAGCAAACCAGGATTCAAGCCAATAATAGGTAACGAGATGTATATCATCAACGGAGACATTGAAAAACAAGAACGTCGTGCGAGATACCATCAAGTTGTGTTGGCAAAAAACACCAAAGGTTATAAAAACCTAGTCAAACTAACCACCATTTCTCATCTAAAAGGAACCCAGGGAAAAGGAATTTTTTCTCGTCCTTGTATTAATAAAGACTTGCTCAAAGAACATAAAGAAGGTCTAATAGTAACGAGCGCTTGTTTAGCAGGAGAAATTCCCCAAGCAGTACTGGGAGGGAAATTAGAGAAAGCAAGAAAAGTTGCCACCTGGTATAAAGAAGTATTTGGAGAAGACTTTTATTTAGAAATTCAAGATCATGGCTCTCAGGAAGATAGAATTGTCAATGTAGAACTTGTAAAAATTGCCCGAGAACTAGACATTAAATTTATTGCCACCAATGATTCCCATTACATATCCTGTTTTGACGTAGAAGCCCATGATGCCCTACTTTGTATTCAAACTGGTAAACTAATTGCAGATGATAAGCGAATGCGGTATAGCGGTACTGAGTACCTAAAATCCACTCAAGAAATGCAGTTACTATTTCGAGATCACCTGACAGATGATGTAATTGCTGAAGCCATTGCTACCACAACAGAAGTAGCAGAGAAAGTGGAAGTCTATAATATTATGGACGAACCCAAAATTCCTGCACCACCCATTCCCACAGGACACACACCGGATACTTATACAGAAGAAGTAGCTTGGCAAGGACTATTAAAAAGATTAAATCGTAAATCTCGTAATGAGGTGGATACTGTATACAAAGAAAGACTAGAATATGAACTAAAAATGATTGAGCAAATGGGTTTTTCCAGCTACTTTTTAGTGGTTTGGGACTACATTAAATTTGCCCGAGATCATAACATTCCTGTAGGTCCAGGTCGAGGGTCAGCAGCTGGTTCATTGGTGGCTTATGCTATGGGAATTACCAATATTGATCCCGTACATCACGGACTACTATTTGAGCGGTTTTTGAACCCAGAGCGCAAATCTATGCCTGATATTGATACAGACTTTTGTATTGAAAAACGGGATCAAGTCATTAGTTATGTAACAGAAAAATATGGTGTGGATAAGGTTGCCCAAATCATTACTTTTAACCGCTTAACATCAAAAGCAGTCCTGAAAGATGTAGCCAGGGTATTAGATATCCCCTATGGTGAAGCAGACAAAATGGCCAAGATGATTCCTGTAGTCAGGGGAAAACCCACAAAACTTAAGGTAATGATTTCTGATGAAACTCCAGAACCAGAATTCAAGGCCAAATATGATAAGGAACAGCATGTTCGTCGTTGGATAGATATGGCTATGCGCATTGAGGGAACTAACAAAACCTTCGGTGTTCATGCAGCAGGAGTGGTAATTTCCTCCGAGCCATTAGATGAAATTGTGCCATTGCAGAAGAACAATGATGGTTCGGTTATTACTCAATATTTTATGGAGGATTTGGAGTCTCTGGGCTTGTTGAAAATGGACTTTTTGGGTCTGAGAAATCTGACCCTAATTCAAAAAACTATAGATTTAATTGAACAAAACCGAGGTTATACAATAGATCCAGATGATATTACCCGTCAAGAAAGAAAAGCTCAAAAGATCCTAGCTAAAGGTGAATATAGCACCTTACCTAAAGATGTAGCTCAAGCCTATTCTCTGCTGGAATCAGGAGATTTAGAGGGTGTATTTCAATTAGAATCTTCGGGAATGAAACAAATTGTTCGAGATCTAAAACCCTCCAATATTGAAGATATCTCTTCAATTTTAGCTCTATATAGACCCGGTCCCCTAGATGCTGGGTTAATACCTAAGTTTATTAATCGTAAACATGGTCGGGAACCTATTGATTACGAATCCCAGATTTTACAACCCATACTAAATGAAACCTACGGAATTATGGTCTATCAAGAGCAGATTATGAAAATTGCTCAAGATATGGCTGGCTACTCTCTCGGACAAGCAGATCTGCTACGTCGTGCTATGGGGAAAAAGAAGGTAGCAGAAATGCAAAAACAGCAGGAAAAATTTATTGATGGAGCAACAAAAAACGGGGTCAAAAAACAAGTTGCTGAACAATTATTTGCGGATATGTTAAAATTCGCTGAGTATTGTTTGAGTTATGAAACGGAAGTTTTAACCCTGGAGTATGGATTTGTGCCCATTGGAGAAATTGTGAACAAGCAGATGGTTTGTACAGTATTTAGTCTGAACGAGAGTGGTAACGTCTACACCCAACCTATCGGTCAATGGCATGATAGAGGGGTGCAGGATTTATACGAATACTGTTTAGACGACGGTTCAACAATCAGAGCAACTAAGGATCACAAATTTATGACCACCCAAGGAGAAATGGTACCGATTGACGAAATATTTCATCAAGGTTGGGAACTAGTTCAGGTTTCTGGAATAAGTAAGTTGGTGCAGCAAAGAACGCTACCTTTCATCATTGTGGACCGCAAATTATAATATGCTTATTAGTATCGTATTTTATTTTACCCTGTTTCTGTAGTCTATTGAGTAAGCGAGTAATAGTTACTCTTGTAGAATTACAAGCAGTGGCAATATCCTCGTGAGTCAGGTAAAAAAGTAACCTTGTTCCTTCTACTACTGGTTCGCCAAATTCTAATTTTAACATTTCTAATAAACTGCTTAATCTATCTTCCACATTATAATGACTAATAATAAATAAAAAAGACTCTGCTTGTTGTAATCGCTGTTTAATTTTTGGTGACAGCATTTGATTCAGATTAGGAATAGCTCGCATTTCCGATACATAAATTAGGACTAGCTCAACATCAGAAATAGCTGTAGCTTCGTAAAGCGGTAGATTGGTCATAGTGGAACCAAAAATCATTCCGGAGGTTGCCAAACCTATCATAATTTCTGTACCCGTTTGACTTAATGTACTGATTTTCACCAAACCCTGTAGGACGTATCCAAAGTATGTATTACTTAAGGGAATATTATCCCTTTTAGAATATTTATGCACTTGGCGATCTTGTAATATTTCTTGGTGCATATCAATTGCTGTCATTTCCACAGTTCTTGATGTAGATGATTTTTGAATTAGCCAGTATAAATTCCTTTGATTGCTATGTAAATTGAAGCAAGATCTAACTATTAAACAGGCATCAAAAGAACTAACATAACGCGGTTTCAAAACTAAAAACAATTGTCTAACTTGATCGGATTTAGATAATTCAATAAGTTCACGACAAAAATACTGTTGGCATTCCTGAACAATAAAACTAATTAGGGGTTTACCAACTAGAAATTTTTGACTAATATTCAATAATCTTCCTGCTTCTTGGTTAGCATCTTCAATTATTCCCTGGAGGTTAGTGTGTAAATAACCTACTGGTAAATACTCAAATAATTCCTGATAGTGTTGACGTTCTATTTCTACTAAATTACGAGTTTGTACAAATTCTTCATTTTGTTGATGAAGTTCATCTATAGCTCCAAGCAACATTTTCAATGTGGTATGCAGCTCTTTAAAGACTTGTGGTAATAAATCAGAAGGGATCCATGGCAAGGCTATAGTAGTTTGATATAAATTTAATAAATGTTGCCGCATAACTCCCGTTCGCTGAAATAATCCTTCCATATTCACTTAATCACTCCTGTTTTGTTGCAATATATCTGCCGTAAATTCATTATTTTGCCTTTAAGTAGGGAGGCACAATTATTTGTAGGATGGGTCAAGTAACGAGACCCGTGGGGGTGTTGCAACCTACGTTCATCTTATATTTAATTCCACCCACCCATTTACAAAGAGTGCAAACTCTTTATCAAGTTTACTTACATAACTTGACAAGGTGAGTTAACAAAAATTGACTTATTTGAAGGTTTGTATTTTTTACGTTTTTATGTTTGATGTTTTTTGTTGTAACCGCCGTTGCATATACTTATTTTGTAATTCAAGCCACTCATCTATACAGTAATTTGACCAGCAAAAGCAGTATTCATTCCAGCAGAAGTCGCACAGACTGGAATTTCTGATTTGTCCATTACTGGTATGAATTGTCAAAGGGTTTTTAGGACAGGGGTGATAATTGCTCATGGATCTTCAACATGGTAGATATGTACTAATTAGCTGTCTGTAGAATCACTCATCTTAGAGATTTGGTGATTGTTGACACTTTACGATAACTTACTAGGCAGAGTTACAACAATTAAAGAGACATCTCCGGAGAAATTCCCAAAAAATATTTATGAATAACCGATAAAATGAAGCATAATTAACCATGACCCAAGATACAAAAACCACGATGAATACAGGAATTACTAGTCAACCTCTTCGCATTGGAGTATTGGGCTTTGGCGGACTTGGACAAGCAGCAGCTAAAGTTCTGTCTGGGAAACGGGAAATGCTTCTAGTAGCAGTTGCAGATCAAAAAGGCTACGCCTACTCAACAGTTGGTTTAAACACAAGTTTCGCCATTACTACTTATCAAGAACAGGGATCAGTTGGTTACTTGAATTCCCATGGTAATTTAAGTAGTCATAGCATTAAGGATTTAATTGCTAATGCTCCAGGGGTGGATGCCTATTTTCTGGCTTTACCTAACCTTCCTAATGATTTTATCCCCAAAGTGACCCAACAATTTATCACTGCTGGTTGGCAAGGTGTGTTGGTGGATGCTATTAAACGCACCAGTGCAGTAGAGCAGCTTCTTGCCATGAAAAAAGAACTGGAGATGGCGCAAATTACCTATATGACCGGTTGTGGAGCAACTCCTGGACTTTTAACTGCTGCTGCTGCTTTAGCAGCTCAAAGCTATGCTGAAATTCATAAGGTAGAAATTACTTTTGGTGTAGGTATTGCTAATTGGGAAGCTTACCGCGCTACTATTAGGGAAGATATCGCGCACATACCTGGTTATAACGTAGAAATTGCCAGAGGAATGACCGACGAGGAAGTAGAAGCACTACTAGACAAAACTAATGGAGTGCTAACCCTAGAAAATATGGAACATGCTGATGATGTAATGCTAGAAATTGCTGGTATATGTCCACGGGATAGGGTGACAGTGGGTGGTGTGGTTGATACTCGTAACCCGAAAAAGCCCCTTAGTACTAATGTCAAAATTACTGGACGCACTTTTGAGGGCAGAATTTCTACTCATACCTTTACATTAGGGGATGAGACTAGTATGGCGGCTAATGTATGTGGACCTGCTTTTGGTTACTTGAAAGCAGGGTATCAATTCCACAAAAAAGGTATTTACGGTTTGTTTACCGCAGCAGAAGTTATGCCTCAGTTTGTTCGCTAGAAAGTGGGGAGATGGGTAAATGTACTGGCTATCCTATGTTTTCAAACATTCTAAACATTGGCAAGTACATAGCCAGCAAAATTGTCGCTACCATCCCTCCCAAGAGTACAATCATGATTGGTTCCAATATACTGAGAATTGATTTGATAGTTTGCTCCACTTCATGTTCATAAAAATCCGCAATTTTCATTAGCATTTCATCTAGTTCCCCGGTTTCTTCCCCAATTATCATCATTTGAATTGCCATTTGTGGAAACACCCCGCTTTTATTCAGAGATTGACTGAGCATACCCCCTTTTTCTAGGTCTTTCCTAGCATAATCAATAGCATTAGCAATGACCTGATTTCCCGATGTGTTTTTGACTATTGCTAAACTAGTGATCATGGGTACTCCAGAACGAATCAAGGAGGCAAAGGTTCTGCTGAATTTAGCCACAAAAGACTTTTGCATTAATTTTCCCAGTAGGGGAATTTTTAAAAATAGCCAATCAATCTTTAGTTTGCCCCCATTGGTTTTATAATATTGTTGAATAGCAAGTAATCCCATAATTATTAGTGTAATTATTACCAGAAAACCCCAGCTATTTAAAGTTTGACTAAAACTGATTAAAATTTTTGTGATTATTGGTAATTCTACTCCCATGTTTTTAAAAACATTGGCGAAAATGGGGATGATAAAAATTGTCATTGCCAAAGCAATAGCTATGGCGAAACAACCTACAAATATAGGATAGGAGAGAGCAGATTTAATTTGATTTTGTAGTTTAGCCAGGTCTTCTAATAATTTAGCCAATCGATGTAAAACATCATCAAGCACTCCTCCTGCTTCTCCAGCTTGCACCATACTAATATATAAAGCATCGAAACAATCGGGGTGCTTTTTCATGGAATCGGAAAGATTTATTCCTGTTTTAATATCCGTAGATATTTGATTTAGGGCTTTTTTCAATTTGGGGTTAGGACACTGTAGAGAAATAATATCCAAAGATTTTATGATTGTCACCCCTGAATTAACTAAGGTGGCAAATTGCCGGGAAAAAATCGCCTTATCTTGGACTGTTACCCTCACTAAGTAATGGGAAAAATAGTCCTGGAACTTTTGCCAATATAAATGTGAGTTTAATCTAGGAGATTTTTTGATGGATGATTTTGAGTATTTATTGAGAGCTTTCACCATTAGTCCCTGACAGCGGAGTTTATTTTGTGCTTCAGTTAGGGAATTAGCCATTAATTTCTGGGTTTTGGTTTTACCTTGAGAGTTTTGAACAACAGCAATGTAAATATCCATAGTTTTCTAGGTAGGAGATTTTTAGTAATTACAAAATACCGATTACAAAATACCAATTAACCGTTGCACTTCATCCGGTCTAGATGTCTTAGAAAGTGCTAGTTCTTGAGAAATAAGACCAGCTTTAAATAGCTCATATAGGGCTTTTTCTAAGGTTTGCATTCCCAATTTACTTCCTGTTTGAATAAAGGAATATATCTGGGCTATTTTTCCTTCCCTTATTAAGTTAGCAATTGCTGGAGTAACTATCATAATTTCCTGTGCCATTACCTGACTAGATCCACCTGGTCTAACGGTTTTTCTAGGGACTAGGATTTGACTGAAAACTGCCAATAGGGAGTTAGATAATTGTACTCTAATTTGCATTTGTCGTTCTGCAGGAAAAACATCAATGATTCTATCAATCGTCTGTGCTGCTGAATTAGTATGTAATGTGGCTAAGACCAAATGACCTGTTTCCGCAGCGGAAATAGCTAAAGAAATCGTTTCTAGGTCCCGCATTTCACCCACGAGAATAATATCTGGATCTTCTCGTAAAGCTGCTTTTAAAGCATTGGCAAAACTCCGTGTATCTTCACCTAATTGCCGTTGGTGGATTAAACTTTTAATTGGCTCATGCACAAATTCTATTGGGTCTTCTATGGTTAGAATATGTTCAGCTCGATTTTGGTTGATTAAATCAATCATTGCAGCTAGGGTAGTGGTTTTACCAGAACCGGTGGGACCTGTAACAAGAACTAGTCCTCTGGGTTTTTCTGCTATTTCTCGAACAATATTGGGCAAACCTAACTCTTGAAAATTGGGAATTTTATAACTTAAAACTCGTAAACAAGCTGCATAATTGCCCCTTTCTTTATAGACGTTAACTCGAAAACGTGCTAGAGCTTTTATTTCATAAGAACAATCTAACTCCCAGGTTTTTTCTAACCTGTGACGCTGGTCATTATTCAACATACTAAAAATCAGTCTTTCACATTCATTTGGTGTTAATATCTCATTACCTATAGGAGTCAGTTTTCCACCAATGCGAAAATAGGGTCTTAAACTTGCAGATAGATGCAGGTCTGAACCACCCATATCTACTAAATTTTGCAGCAGTTCTTGAATTGTGTATTCCATATAATATAGAGTTGTTGGAAAATAAGGGATAATAATCAAGCAGACAAGTAGGGTGACATTAATGTTGAACTTAGACCGCATCCTGAATCAAGAGCGACTGCTACGAGCAATGACTGGACTTAACCGCCAAGCATTCAACGAGCTGTTATCTCAGTTTGCTGATACCTATGAACGCACCGTGTTCAACTCCTTAGCAAACCGCAAACGTGCGCCCGGGGGCGGACGCAAGCCTACACTCAGAAGTATAGAGGAAAAACTATTTTATATCCTGCTGTACTGCAAATGTTATCCGACGTTTGACTTGCTGAGTGTATTGTTCAACTTTGACCGCTCCTGTGCTCATGATTGGGTACATCGACTACTGTCTGTGCTAGAAACCACTTTAGGAGAAAAGCAAGTTTTGCCAGCACGCAAACTCAGGAGCA
>NZ_LMVE01000023.1:0-1079 GCF_001432185.1 Cylindrospermopsis sp. CR12
AATTGATTCCCGGTCTCCCCAATAGACAGTCTCCAGGTTGCTAGTCCTTTGCGATCTCCCGTCGGGACTGCTGCGCAATCGCCCTCCAAATATCCCAAAACCTTTGAAATAACTGATTTATCCTTTGAGGGAAGACGTTTACCGTCAATCTTTTACCAAACATGAACCGAACATGAAACGTGCCTAGATGCGAGCGATCTCCCGTAGGGAGTGCTGCGCAATCTCCCGTAGGGAGTGCTTCGCAATCGCCCACCATTCTGAACCATGCGGTTATTTCTATTAATTGTCCATAAAACAGGCGCAAGAACCAGATATACCAAGGTTCTTTTGGTCCTTTATGACAATATTTTCTCTTCCAATAAACAGCGATATTAAATAACCCTAATTCATCTCCTTAGAGTATTTTTGCTGGGAAGAACAGCAGTTGGACAAGCATGAGCTAATCGATGGTCGCGTATATACAATGAGTGGTGGCACACAAAAGTCACAGTGCCATCGCACTGTGATTTTTTATTATTAATTCGGTCTCATCAAGGGCGTTCTTCAAGTCCAGAGAAATTGTGTTCTTCAACGGTAAAATGATCTAAATTACTACGTAATACTTCTACCTGTCCATCGGTCAACCCTGAAATTTTCAGCACGTCTTCTACTTTTTTGTATGGTGAATTCTTCACTATCCAAACAGCCAATGTGGGATACAAACCAGGATACTGCTTAAATTCCCGCCTACTTGCATTATTGAGGTTAATTTTTCGACCAAAGTCAGTACCCAGCTTATCCTCGGCCGAATTTTGCAAGGCAATGAGGTTAGAAAAATTGTCCACCTTCAATCCATCAGCTAATGTTGGTTGGGAAAGAATTATTCCCAAAATTACGAATACCGCACTCAAAAACATTAATAAGCGTGTCCTAACCTGCATAATGTAAATAATCTCCTAAGATAAAAACCCTCCCAACAGTAGCATGATTTCACCAAATTTATTACGGCGGTTTTCATGTAAATAAACCACAATGATTGAACCAATTAAGCGCATCCTCTGCTGTAATATAATTTACTGCACTTGTCATGGACTCATTTA
>NZ_LMVE01000024.1:0-2031 GCF_001432185.1 Cylindrospermopsis sp. CR12
TTCTATCACCCCCAGTTGAGTTTTTGATGGAATTTGCCTCACCATGTCTATACCTCCCACTTTGGTACTGACTTAATCGGTTTAATTTAATATAACATAGTTTGTCTAGGGATGTTGAGTTATTGAACTCAACTTACAATATCACAAAACTAGTCGGTTTTAAACCGACTTTCGCTTTGAGACCCAAAATTGATTCCCGGTCTCCCCAACAGACAGTCTCCAGGTTGCTAGTCCTTTGCGATCTCCCGTCGGGACTGCTGCGCAATCGCCCTCCAAATATCCCAAAACCTTTGAAATAACTGATTTATCCTTTGACGGAAGACGTTTACCGTCAATCTTTTACCAAACATGAACCGAACATGAAACGTGCCTAGATGCGAGCGATCTCCCGTAGGGAGTGCTGCGCAATCTCCCGTCGGGGGTGTAATGCGATCTCCCGTAGGGAGTGCTTCGCAATCGCCCCTCAACACGTTCAGAATTTTCCCTTGAGAAGGAACTGGGGGGAACACTGAATGCGATGACTCGTAGGGAATGCAATGCGATCTCCCAAAGGGAGTGCTGCGCAATCGCATCTTTTTTTTTGCTACCATTTAATTTACTTAGTTTGTTATAATCAATTGCAAAACAGAACATTTATGTCAAAAGATAATTCTCCTGGGAACATCATCTATATTACCACCGGTGAAACACTAGAAACATCAACCACCGAGGAAGGGTCAAGAGGTGGATTTGATATAGGTGGGATGCTGGGTGGAAAAACAGGCCCAGTCCAAAGACTTAATAGACACCCGGTTTCTATAGATAAACTAAAACAGGAAATCAGAACATTTGTCACCGCATTTGAACAATGTTTAGAAGAAGCGGATCTAGCAAGTGCAAAAATTAGATTAGATGAAGTTGAGGTAGCAGTAGAAGTAAGTACAGAAGGAGAGCTAAGTATATTCGGGATAGGTGGAAAAGCAGGGGCTAAAAGCAGTTTAACCTTTAAGTTTAAACGTTAAATGTCAAACTAAATACAAATACTATTCTTTTAAAAACATAGTTAATAATCAATGTGTATAAGAGTATGGGACAAAATTGGGCAATTAGTATAGGTATTAACCACTACAACAACCTACAACCCTTAAAATATGCGAAAAGAGATGCAGAAGCGATGGAAGAGTGGTTTAGAACATCAGGATTTAATCAGGTGTTTCTATTCACAGAAAACTCCCCTAGGATTCCCACCAGTCCACCAATTGTAACTCGTCCCACTTATGGTACGCTGCGAAGATTTCTGAATGCCCAGTTTGAAAGACCTTTACTAAAGTCAGTAGATAACCTATGGTTCTTTTTTGCCGGTCATGGTCGAAGACACCAAGATAAAGATTACTTAATGCTAAATGATACTGACCCTCACGATATAGAACATACTGCAATTTCAGTGGAATATGCAACACAGAGACTTCGTCGTTGTGGAGCAGACAATGTAATTTTGTTGCTAGATGCTTGTCGAAATGAAGGGAGACGTGATGGTCTAGGATTTGGAGATAAAAAATATCAAGGTGTAATTACCTTTTACTCTTGTAGTGCTAATCAGCAAGCATGGGAAATCGACGCTTTACAGCATGGAACATTTACCCATACTTTATTAGAAGGACTAAAAATACAGGGAGAAGGTAATTGTGCTACAGTGGAGAGACTATATAGACATTTGACATCAGAAATACCCAACTTAAATACTAGATATGGAAAACAACCTCAAAATCCATATTTAAGCGCAGATCCACCTTATAAAATGAACTATATATTATTACCTAGATTTGCTAATGAAAGAGATATAGATCCATTGGTGATAGAAGCACAAAATGCTGAACTCGGAAGAGATTTAGACTTAGCAGAGAAATTATGGGAAAGGATTTTAGCAGTTAATGGTACCAATCAAATGGCATTAGCAGGAATTAGAAGAATTGCTGCTGTTCGTGCTATTACTGTTCCCGGGACATCTGATGGCATTCAAAGTGAGACAAAAACTCAATCTCTACACACACC
>NZ_LMVE01000025.1:0-2372 GCF_001432185.1 Cylindrospermopsis sp. CR12
ACCGAATTAGGCTTTGAGACAGGGAATTGATTCCTTGTCTCCCCCAGGGACAGTCTCCAGGTGTGGGAAGACAGGTTGAGTATTTATTGATCGGCGGTTATGCTTTAAGATACTATGGTTAAAGAGACAAGTATATAATTCAATCTTGGGAACAGCGATTAAATACAGGAGATGTTTAATAATGTATCAAAGTGATGTGTATAGCAAACCCAGCTATGAGCCATTACCTCCTCAAGAAACATTACCAACAATGTATGACCTACCTAGCGAATATCCGGAGGAACCAGGCTTGCCAGACGAATTTCACCTTTTACAACCAGAATTATTGCGTAGCACCTTTTGTCCACCTTCTTATCCAAAAGATAATGTATTCATAGGTAGTGACTTAAATTTATACTATGACAGTAAGCATACACAATGGTATAAACGCCCTGATTGGTTTGCAGTTTTAGGTGTATCCCGTTTTTATGAACAAACAGAACTAAGATTAAGTTATGTTACTTGGTGTGAAGGAACATATCCATTTGTTGTGGTAGAACTAATATCACCAGGAACGGAAAAGGAAGACCTAGGTAAAAATTTACAAGAAGTTAATCAACCCCCTAATAAATGGACAGTATATGAGCAAATTCTAAGAATCCCCTATTATTTTGTCTATAACCGTTATACCAACGAATTTCACTGTTTTGGTTTAGTAATGAACCGTTATCAACCGCTATCTATTAATGGATTAGGAATATGGCTAGAAGAAGCTGAATTGGGTTTAGGATTATGGGTTGGAGAATATCAAGGACTAACCAGACAATGGTTGCGTTGGTATGATAAAGATAATAATTGGTTGCCTACTCCAGAAGAAAGAGCAACCCAACTGGCAAAACAAGAAAAACAGCGGGCAGATTTAGCGGAAGCAGAATTAGCTAAACTAAGACAATTAATAGCAGAACAAGGAATTAATTTGTAAGTACAAAGTACAGATGGTGGGTTTTCTCAACCCCTCCTATTTTTGAGGTATACACAATGCGAATTGTCGATTATGAGGCGGACTTTTATGCTTGGGCTAACCAGCAGGCAGAACTTCTGCGACAACAGCGGTAATTCCTTCTTCCTTGCTACTGTTTGTCCCAATTTTGAAGGGGGGTAATAGTGAGGTAAATCTGCGTCAGGCTCTACTCAATATGATCTCGGTTCATACCAACCAGACTCACCCACAGCTACGAGAGTCGAGTGGCAGGGTTTTTCTGTCTCAATTTTAACCTATAACCAATAATCACCCACGACAAAACCAGTCGGGTTTAACCCACTTGAGCTTTGCGATCTCCTGTATGGAGTGCTTAGCAATCGCATTTATACATATACAGTTGGTTTGTTGGGTTTCGTGCCTCAACCCAACCTACGACTATTCACGACAAAACCAGTCGGTTTCAACCGACTTGAGCTTTGCGATCTCCTGTATGGAGTGCTTAGCAATCGCATTTATACATATACAGTTGGTTTGTTGGGTTTCGTGCCTCAACCCAACCTACGACTATTCACGACAAAACCAGTCGGTTTCAACCGACTTGAGCTTTGCGATCTCCTGTTATGAGTCCGAAATTATGGGTTGTAGGGCCTATCAGGACTATCGGGTGATTAATTTGTGGGAGATTGAGGGGGAGACGGTGTTTGAGCAAAATCTGTCTTCCTTGATAGAGACTATACTAGCAAATAAGTTCCCAGATTTGACGAAGGAGATGATTATGCAGTTGCTGGATTTGAAACAAACGGATATTACCCAGTCTCGTTTTTATCAAGAGATTCGGACGGAGTGTCTTGAGGAAGGTCGCCAGGAACAGGCGATCGCCATGGTGATTCGCCAACTAACTCGGCGACTGGGGGAGTTGTCGGAGCGACGGGTGGGACAGATCCGGAAGATATGCGGTTGAGTTACGTAATTTGGCAAGAAGGATTCGCTCCATTTTTAATCGTAGAATTATTATCACCAGGTACAGAAGCGGAAGATTTAGGAAAAACATTAAGAAGTGCTAATAAACCCCCAACAAAATGGCAAACTTATGAGCAGTATTTGCGCTCACCTTACTATATCATTTTCGACAGATATGAAAATCAACTGCGAGTATTCCAACTATTGGGAATAAAATATACTGAATAATCAAGTAGAATTACTGGAGAAATGGCATGAACTCTCAGATTAAAACTCCCTGGCTAAAAGCGATAAAGGTAGTTCCTTTGGATGGTTTTCGTTTGCAGGTCATCTTTGAAAATGGGCAAGAGATGAGGCTTTCCCTGGAAAAATTAATTCAAACCCGAGAGCGTTACTGGCGTCTAAAGAGTCCTCGTTATTTTCGTCAGGCTCAGATAGATACACTAGGGGG